>NZ_CP047411.1:0-37548 GCF_013487845.1 Lactobacillus sp. 3B(2020)
ATAGCACTTTCCAAACTTCCTCAAACAGGAGTCAGCGATGGATCCTTTACTAGTATTATCGGTTTCTTATTGTTATCTTTATCAAGTCTCTTTGGTTTGAGTTATTCAAAACGGAAAAGATAGTCTATTTAGGAGACGATTGATAGAAGTGTATAAAAAGGCAAAATAAAGCTACATTATGTGACATGTACCCCCTAAAGTTGAAAATCAACTCGGGGGTATTTTTGTGGTCAAAATTAGCATAAGGACTAGATTGAAGATTGGGTTTACTTCTATAATGAACGTTATATTGAAAAAACTAGGCAACAAAACTCTACTGCAATATGAGCAGGATTTTATTGCCTAGTAAAAATTGTTTATTCAATTTTTTGGTATGTTTTAAATTTTAGAGACTTATTACATTTTAACTAGTACTTTAATATTTAAATTTTGATAGTTTCTACTTATTAACCAATATTATAGTTTAGTTGTAATCTTTTTCTTTTCTTTTAATGGTTAGTCCAAACAATCCAGCTAACGCCAAAACAATTGATCCAAGAACACGTAATAGACTATTATCTTTTGAGCCTGTCTGTGGCAAAACTTCAGACTTAGTCATCTTCGTAGGCATTTTATGTGATGGAACACGCTTTTTAACTACCTTATGAGGTTTGTTAGGAGTCTCTTTTTCTTTAGGTGTTCTTACTACGTTTGACATTGTTACAGTCGCAAGATGCCAATCTACTTCTGGAGTATTTGGCTCTTCTGGTTTCTCGCCCGGCTTTGGAGTATCAAACTTGGGCTTTGGAGCGGTTGGAGGCGTCACGCTCTCCGAAGTTGAAACTGTGTAGCCATTCCATTCTACAGAAGGTGTTGATGGATTATCTGGTTTCTTAGGTTTCTCGCCCGGTTTTGGAGTATCAAACTTAGGCTTTGGAGCGGTTGGAGGCGTCACGCTCTCCGAAGTTGAAACTGTGTAGCCATTCCATTCTACAGAAGGTGTTGATGGATTATCTGGTTTCTTAGGTTTCTCGCCCGGTTTTGGAGTATCAAACTTAGGCTTTGGAGCAGTTGGAGGTGTTATGCTCTCTGAAGTTGAAACTGTAAATTCGTTATATTCCACGTTTGCAGTTGGCTTCTCTGGCACTTTTGGTTCTTCGCCTGGGTTTTCAGGAATAGCTAGTAGTGAGTTAAGAGTGAACCAATAGGAAGTATTGAAAGCTGGAGTATTACCACTTACATCAATTTCGATGTAATCTCCTACAAGCTTCATAGCACCCGCGCCATAATATTTATTGCCAGGCCATTTACCATCTTCAGTAGCTGCTGGCAAATCGTCCCAACCTGTAGTTTTAGATGCTAGAACCCAATCAGAAGCACCTCCGTTAGCTTTAATATAGTTATTATAAGTAATATTAGAGTCCTTAGTGTAGAATTTAGCGCCGGTCTTTTTATTTACAAATGTATAAACATCATCAGCGTCAAACTTGGCACCCTCAGAAATTCTTTGATTACTATTTACTGAGTAAACCCAATCGTTTTCATTTAATGTCACGGAAGAACCTGGAATTGGAACAAATTCATTATTACCAATATTTACTCGTTCCAGGTGATTCATGTTTATAGATTCATGTTTACCATCTTCAGTAATATATGGCACCGTTGTGTAATGGTTAAGAGAAGACAAACTTAAAATAGCATGACCATTTGAGGTGTCGATCTTTTGATTATTTGCATCATAGAATCCAATAGTCATCTTAACTTTAAGATGTTCATTTGGATCTTTAGAATTGCTACCTACCCAAATAGTCTGTGTTGGGTCATGCATAATTTGAGCCATTGCTTCATCACTACCATCTGATGAACTTTCTAACTCATAAGTATATACAACATGATCTACAGGGTTACCATCATATTTAACACCTTCAAGATTATGATATGTGACAGTAACTACTTGCCCTTTCTTAAGAACAATCCATACATTTTCACTTTCTTTATTAGGATTAGTTGATTGATATGCAGTCTTATTACCATCTGCATCTGTCATATTATCAATTTCCGCTTTATTAAAGCGACTGACCACATCTTGAGAATTAAGCTTATTTGACACTTCTCTAGTCATATAAGTGTCAGCACCTTCAATAGTCATAGTAGCATTGGTTTGCTGTTCAAATACTAACCCTTGTGCTGCAACGACAGCGCCTGCACCTCTGCCTTCAGAAACTTCTTTTTGATATTCATCGTAAGCTTTCTTTTGCTCATCATACTTAGCTTTTTCTTCATTATAAACAGCTACTTGCGCATTATACATATCAATAGCGTCGGCATAGTCTTTTATAGCCTTATTGATTTTATCAGTCATAGAAGCATATTTTTGACTAGCATCATCATAATTTGTAGCTTCCTGCGTATCTGTCTTAGTAATAGTAATTCCAGCACCCTTTGCATTATTAATAGCGTTATTCAAGTCTGAACTAGGCTTAACATCTGCAGAGGTAGTTGTTGTTTCTATTCCATCCTTTGTGCTGATTGATTGCTTAACATTAGTCAGATTTGTATTCGATTCATAATCTGACTTATCTTTAGCTACCTTATCTTGATAATCCTTGTAGGCTTGTTGTTGTTTGTTATATTCAGCTAGTGCAGCCTCATATTTCTCTTTAGCTACTTGGTATGTCTTAACAGAAGTATTGTAGCTTTCTAATTGTTTGTTGTATTCAGCTAACTTAGCGTTGTATTCTTCTACGCTCTTATTGTATTGAGCCACAACACCATTAATGGTTTCTGCCTGCTTAGAGTAGCTGTTATTAGCTTCTTCAACAGAGTTAGTTTCCTGCGTATCTGTCTTAGTAATAGTAATTCCAGCACCCTTTGCATTATTAATAGCGTTATTCAAGTCTGAACTAGGCTTAACATCTGCAGAGGTAGTTGTTGTTTCTATTCCATCCTTTGTGCTGATTGATTGCTTAACATTAGTCAGATTTGTATTCGATTCATAATCTGACTTATCTTTAGCTACCTTATCTTGATAATCCTTGTAGGCTTGTTGTTGTTTGTTATATTCAGCTAGTGCAGCCTCATATTTCTCTTTAGCTACTTGGTATGTCTTAACAGAAGTATTGTAGCTTTCTAATTGTTTGTTGTATTCAGCTAACTTAGCGTTGTATTCTTCTACGCTCTTATTGTATTGAGCCACAACACCATTAATGATTTCTGCCTGCTTAGAGTAGCTGTTATTAGCTTCTTCAACAGAGTTAGTTTCCTGCGTATCTGTCTTAGTAATAGTAATTCCAGCACCCTTTGCATTATTAATAGCGTTATTCAAGTCTGAACTAGGCTTAACATCTGCAGAGGTAGTTGTTGTTTCTATTCCATCCTTTGTGCTGATTGATTGCTTAACATTAGTCAGATTTGTATTCGATTCATAATCTGACTTATCTTTAGCTACCTTATCTTGATAATCCTTGTAGGCTTGTTGTTGTTTGTTATATTCAGCTAGTGCAGCCTCATATTTCTCTTTAGCTACTTGGTATGTCTTTGTATCCTTAGAATACTTTTCTTGTGCTTTCTTATAATCTCCTTGTGCCTTTTTATAATCGGTAGTAACTTTGTCTATATTCTTAATTTGTTCAGCATAATCTTTTTTAGCTGCACTAACATTAGAATAGTTTTTTGTTTCTGTCTGCTTAGTTTTAACCCCAGCTTCATTTGCATTGCGCACCGCTGAATTTAAAGAAGTTGACTGTCTAGAATCCGTAGCTATTTTTGTATCTGGATTTAAAGTTCCAGTTGTTATTGTAGTTGTTTGTGTTTCTTTGTCATTACTTGTAGTTACTTCTGAAGTCTTCATATCAACTAATTCGGAACTATTATTACTTGCGTCACTTACATTGTTTTGTGATTCCTTTTGATTTTTTATAGAACTTTGACCAGTATTATCTATATTAGATGATGCGTTAGAAGTTGCAGCATGTACTGGAGATCCTGTTAAAACTAGAGTTCCTAATGCAATTGATACTGCACCAACACTAAACTTTCTAATAGAATAATGTATAATCTTTTCACCATTTTTTGTATCTCTTAAGAGAGTATTATTTTTTCCTACCATTTCTTATTTCCTTTCATCTATAGAATCCAAAAAAAGTAGCTTATCTACATTATACATGAAATTTCCTATATTCTTTAGAGTTCGTATTTTAACAGTTGTGAGCTTATTTTTGTACCCTTGATTTTATTAGTTATATAATAGGCTCATATCTTAAGCTCATTAGTAAGGAGAAAAAATATGAAATACGGCTATGCAAGAGTGAGCACCAGCGACCAAAAACTAGAAAATCAAATTAACTTGTTAAAGTTGGCTGGAGCTGAAAAAATCTATCAAGAAAAATATACAGGCACGACTACCCAACGACCAGAATTTCAAAAGTTACTTAACGAGTTAGAAGCGAATGATACTTTGATTGTAACGAAGTTAGATAGGTTCGCCAGAAATACAACCGAAGCCTTAGAGCTTATACAGAAATTATTTAAGCAAAATATCAAGGTCAACATTTTAAATATGGGAGTAATTGATAACACCCCAACAGGTCAACTCATCTTTACCATTTTTAGTGCCTTTGCGCAATTCGAAAGAGATATGATTGTTACGAGAACCCAAGAAGGCAAAATGTATGCGAGAGAACATGACCCGAATTTTAGAGAAGGTCGCCCCCAAACTTATAGTGATGAACAAATTCAACTGGCTTACGAATTAAGACAGCAAGGTATGACCTATAAGATGATTGAACGCAAAACAGGGATAAGCATTGCCACGCAGAAAAGGCGTTTCAAAAAATTTAAGAAGCTACGGATATGACTATCATCGTCAAAAACTATTTCACAAGATCAATATTTCATAATTTTCTTTGATAGCAGTGTCCATATTTCGAAGTATCTGTGTCTTTGATTCAAAGTCGACAGGTTTATTTTAATCTTGACATATTTGTATTTCTTACTTAACAAAAAACTATTTTTTTGAATTTTATATAATACACAAAACAAAATCTAAAATAGTGATACAATATCTTGTATACAAAATGGAAAGAGAGTAAAAGCTAATATGAACTACATTAACCGCCCTCAATATATGCAATTCCTTGAAGACTTTCGAGATAACGAGGCTATTAAAGTAATTACTGGTATTCGGCGTTCAGGAAAAACCTTTTTGATGAATATGTTTATTCAAAAACTTAAAGGTGATGGTATTCAAGATGATCAAATTATTCACATTAATTTTGAGAATTTTGCTTTTATCGACATTCGTAATGCTAAAGATCTATATGACTATGTCCACCAACATCAAAATCATCATAAAAAAAATTATCTCTTCTTTGACGAAATTCAACACGTTAAAGAGTGGGAAAAGGCCATTAACAGCTTTCGGGTTGATATGGACGCTGATATTTATATCACTGGCTCGAACGCATTCCTATTATCCAGTGAGCTTGCTACGCTGTTAACTGGAAGATACGTTCAACTTAAAGTTTATCCATTATCATTCAAGGAATATTATAACTTTAAAAATGGATCCCCAGAAAAGGTCTATCAACTATTCAAAGACTATTTATTAGATGGGGGATTTCCAGCAGTTGATGTTGCTCCTAATACTAATCTTAAAGACGCTTTAAAGCGCGGAATCTTTGATTCGATTATTCTAAGTGACGTTTCTTCGCGTCTAAAAGCTAATAGCGATCAGGCTCTCCTTGCTGTCTGTGACTATTTAATGAGCGAAATTGGTAATCTAGTTTCTGCGACTAAAATTGCCAATACTTTAAGATCCAATGGCTTCAAAATTTCAACATCAACAGTTATTAATTATTTAGACCTACTACAACAGTCCTTTTTATTTTATAAAACAAATCGTTACGACTTACGCGGCAAAAAATGGCTTAGTACCCAGCATAAATACTATTTTGTTGATAATGGCCTACGTAATACTCTGCTTAATAAAGATGCTACCGATAATCTCGGTCACCAATTAGAGAATGTGGTTTACATTGAATTACTTCGTCGTGGCTATTCAGTCGATGTTGGTAAGTATAATGATAAAGAAATTGATTTTATTGCCCGCAAAGGATCTACAATTGAGTACTATCAAATTACTCAGCAAATACCAGATGCTAATAAACGTGAGACTGATAACTTACGATTTATTCCGGATGGTTATAAAAAGGTCGTACTTACTCTGAACCAATTTGATGCTGGAGATATTAATGGAATCAATGTTGAATATGTTTTAGATTGGTTGCTTAGGTGAGCCAGAAGGTGACGTATAAGTTTTAAGTAGAATTAGCTTGCATAGTCGCCGAAAATCACTTTATTGGTATCGTTACAACAGACATAAAAAGCACACCATTACGAGATAAAGGCGAGGTGCGTAACATAAATTTGGACAAGAAATTTTAGGATAGGATAAAAGTCTTGCAGGTTATGTAGATAAGTTTGCAGGATTAGCTACCCAAGCGCGAAGACTTGCAGATCAAAGCCAAAATTAAATTTAGTTATAAAAGAAGTCACCGGAACAGATTAAAAAGCCTTCAGAATCTCAAAATGAGGATTCTGAAGGCTTTAATTGTTGGATTAAATTTATGTTCACCGTCGTATTAAACGGCTCTACTGAGAAGTCCTGTTATCGCAAGATTTTCTTTTCTTGTAGTGCATCTCTAATTTGACGAAGGTAAATTTCTTCGTTGCTAGGAGCTGGCGTTTCTTTTTCTGCTTCTTTTTTGATTGTAAATTTATTAACTAATTTCATTAAAATAAATACTACCAGAGCAATAATTAAGAAGTTAATAACGGCATTTAAGAAACTACCATACCTAAAAGTTGCTTCACCAATAGTGAGTTTTAGATTTGAAAGATCAATTTTTCCAATAAATAAACCAATTAATGGATTAATTAAATTCTTAACTAGAGAATTAACAATGGCAGTAAAAGCTGAACCAATAATAACTCCAACAGCTAAGTCCATCATATTGCCACGAGAAATGAATTCTTTAAATTCTTTGATCACTTGCTGACTCCTTTCTAAACAACTTATTGATTATAAACTGTACTAAAGCATAAATCAAATTAGTCAAGAAAAGCTCATAATTTCATTCATATATATTTGGATAAATTAATAAGGCCAAGGAAGTGCTAAAGCCTTGCAGGTTAAACCAACTTAAATTTTTCATCTTGATTGCTCCAAACTACATTTTTAATTCTTGTGCCTGTTCTTGTTCGGGCTTCTTCATATCAGGGTTTTGCTTGATAAATTCATTAAGTTGCGCTTGAACACGATCACTTAATGATTTGTTATTGTTGTTGGTTGGCTGCTTATTTTCAGAAGTTGTTTCTTGTTTCGTTTCAGCTTTAAGATTATCGCTTTCTTTTTGTTCTTCTTGTAAGCCTAGTTTTTGGGTTAATTCATTAGTAATATCAATCGCCTTTTTGCTGACGATTGAATCTCACTTAATGCATTATGAATTACTTCTTTTCGGTAACATTTTAAAGTCATATAGTTTAACTACATGTGCAATCCGAAGTCATCATGGCGATTGTGTTTTTGGTGTTCACGCTGTTTTCTCGTCATTTCCCATTCAGTCTCTCGCAATCCTTTGGCTTGTTTGCTTTGTCTGCGGTCTGCGCTTCTTGAATACAAGATTCCTAATAATGCATCACTAAAGGCAATTTCTAAGTAGTAACTAGGGGTAACTTCTTTGTAGTTAAACGGTTCATAGTCTAAAAGTTGACTTTGTCGTTTTTGATCGTCTTGATTTTGTCCATTGGCAATCTCTTGTCGTACTGCCTTAATCCGACTGTCTTTAATTGCTGGGTCATTCTCACATTCCCCTAAGAATAACTGTCTAGTACCGTCATACTTCATTACTCTTTGGAGTTGCTTATTAGTTAAATCATTAAGCGCTTTTTTGCCTGTTAAATAAGCTAATCCTTGTTCATGCTCTTCATGGGTAAAGACTACTGGTGGTTCTTTTTGCCATGCCTTTATCGTTTCCAGCTGACAAGCCTTTAAACTCGGATTGTAGTACATCAAAGCGGTATAAACTTGTTCCTGTTTCTCAATCGGTGCTTTATCTATGGGAGTATCTGGGAATGCTTGCTTCAAAACTGCTTGATACTGTGTTTGAACAATCTCTTTAACTGCCTTAATTGTCCGCAAGTCCTTAACGGCTTGCTTAATTTGTCCTTGCTCAACTGGACTGTAATTGACTAGAACTCCCCTATTTGCTGTTTCTAATTCTTCAAGGGAATTACCATGTTTGCTCAAAATTTGGGTCAGTTTATTCTTATCCCTTGTTTCTTGCTTACTTAATAATTGCCAACTGACATAAGGGCGCTTGGTGAAAGTTAATAATTGACGATTAATCAAATCTTCTCTAATCATCAATAGACGATCATGTAGTTCTTCACCCTTGAAAACTTTTTGTTCGCTGTTGGTTTCTTTAATTAATTCTTGCCGTTCTGCTGGTGTAATTTCATCAAGTTTTAGCTCTGGATATAATCTCTCAATTACTCGATTAGTAACCTTTTCTAACAGTTTATCTGCCTTTTCTAGTGACTGACTTTGACGGTTAATTGTTAGTAATTCTTTTCTAACATCTTCCCCAACCGCATGTTTAATAAGAACGCTGTTTTTCCAGTTAAACAACATTCTGCGTTTATCATCTAAACTCTCTAAGTTGACATAAGTTCTAAGCTCATGGCTTAACTCTTTGACTAACCGTTTTTCATTGAAAGAAAAATGCTGACTTAAAGCGTCAAAGTGCTTCTGATTATTAATCTTTTCTTGGTTATTTTGATATTGCTTTTTAGTTCTGTCTTGCTCCTTAACTGCTTCGTTAAATGCTTTTCTTTCTTTGGTTTGACTGTTGTGTCCTTCGTGCTTGGTTGGTGTCTTTTCTATGCCCTGTTCTTTATACGATTTTTCGCTGATTCTTTCTGGCATACCTTTAGCTTGAAATAAACTATTTACTTCTTCTGCCCAAGCATGTCGCCATTCTTCAACTTTTCCCGGTTTATCCCAATCTACTAACCAGATTTTTCTTTGTTTTGGATTGCCATTTTTGGTTAATAATTGTTTGCCATTTCTATCCAAAACATATTGCGTTTTTGACTTTAATCCCCAACTTCCATCTGGATTAAAAGGGCGATTGGTAAGCATAACATGAGCATGTGGGTTTTCTTCATGGTCGCGGTGAATTGCGACATCTGCGACCATACCTTTATCGACAAATGTTTCTTGTACAAATTTTGTGATTAAAGCCTTTTGTTCCTCATTAGTTAATTCAACTGGTAGGGCAACGTTGAATTCTTTTGCATAACGCGAATTAGCCTTACGGTCTTTCTTTTCAACTTCATTCCAAAGTTTCTGTCTATCACTCGCCCATTCTGGCGCATTTTCGGGAGTAAGAATAAAGGCTTCTGGGGTTACTCTTCTTGCGTAAAAGTAACCTCTATTTTCTTTTTCATCAAATAGTTTTTCGCCACTACGGTAAGCAGCACTCGCAACCGCACCTCGCAATTTTCCAGCGGAAATATTCGAGAAGCTCATATGAAAAATAGCCATATTTTTACCCTCTTTCTTTGAAAGTCACCGTCAAGGCGCTGTTACCAGCTTTATAGCTGGTTTCTGTTACAAATTTAAGCATTACATAGATTACTTTAGTTTTCTATGTGTAAGTGCGCATTGACCTCGTTTCACTCGGTCTGCTGATTCCCTTAACTCCACTTTTAGTGTATGCCCTCCGCTTCGCTTTTTCAACTTTTATCCTTTGACTTGGCGTTTTCATTATGCTATAGTGGCCGTGATTATTTGTAAAACGATTGGAGGGATCGTTATGTCTCAAAGTAACTTAGAAAAACAAGAAGCTAAATTAAAAGCCCTTAATCAAAAAATTAAGGACGAAAAAAATAGGATTGAACAACGGCTAGGTAAACAAATCATCAGTCAAGCCAATTTAGAGTATGCTAATTTGTCTAACGATCAGATTAAGCTTTTAGCCCAGCAATTTTCTGAATTTTTAAAGGAAAAGTCCGTAGATCATTAGCCATACGAGATGAGGAAATTCTATGCCTAATCAATATGAAAAATTAGTTAAACAACAAGCACGTTTAAAGCAAAAAATTGAACGAGAAAATTTTAAATTACGGCAATCTAAATACTATGAAAACCGCCAAGCACGCAAAGCCCGTTCTCGCCGATTAATTCAAAAAGGGGCTTTGCTCGAAAAATACTTTCAAGCTGATAACCTCTCGGTCGAACAAACCGAAGAACTTTTAAAAATATTTGCTAATTACATTAATGCGCATAAACCGAACAAATTCAAAAACGACCAGCCTAGTAACTAGGCCGATCGTTTTTATTTTCTGGATCATTTTTAGGCTTTACTTCTGGGTTTTGATCTGCAAAATTTTGTAACTGCTTTTGCACCTTTTCTGGATAAGTAATGTTTTGGTTTATCCAAGGAAAATGCCTCAAATCGTTCTTAAAAACTTGTCCCTCCTCTCTTGCATAAACAGAGGTAAACTTTTCGCTATTATCATAGATCATGACCTTATCAGATTTAAAGGCTACTAATGGCAAATTATGTTTGGATTCCTGATAACGTTTCTTGATCGTTGCTACCGGAACACCGTGGCCACCTTTTCGTACCCGTTCGTTGACCCTTTGGATAGCTAAATTTTCATCTCGCAAAGCAACATATAATAAAGTCACTTCAAAGCCATTTTTGTGAGCTTTGTCAATCAAATTGAGTTGAGCCTTACCTCTTCCAGCAAGTGTCGTTTCTACATGAATACTTTGTCGGTTATCTAAGGAATAGTGTAGTTGCTTTATTTCTTCACGCATGGCTTTTAAATTGTCGCTGTCTTTATGCCAATCGCCACCCATTTGTCGTAAAATCTCATCAGCATTAATCCGTTTTGTTTTATCAAACAATATGGGAAATGTATCGTACAGCGTACTCTTACCTGCTCCGTTAATACCAGCAACAATAATATATTGGGGTTTATCTATCAACGGACAAAGTCCTTTCGCTTAATAACCTCATCTTGCCTTTTATCTAAAAAGTAGGTATACAAAGCATCATATACTTTACGCTTTTCTGGATCTGGCTCATGTAATGATTTATCAAGTAAATCTTTCAAATCAATTTTTTTGGCGATTTCAAAAAAGTCATTGATTGTAATTGTGTCTTTCATGTTCATCACACTCCCAAGTTATTAATTTATTTAATCTGATAAGCCATTAGTCTTCATCTGGATCATTGAGCCAATCGCTGACTCCTTTAGCGTCTTTGAACTCGGTGACTGGTGTCTCTTTGGTCGCCTTTAAAAAGCGTAAATTAGCTCTTTCTTCTTCGCTTAAAGACACATTAAAAGGTAAAGCACCATTAGCAACAATCCGCTTGTAAAACATGTTAATGGCCGTGGTTGGATTTAGACCCAACTCGTTTAAAACTGCTTCTGTATTATCAGCTAAGTCTTTATCAATTTTGACTTGTACCCGTTTCTTTTCCTTAACTGCCATGATTGTCTTATCTCCTTTCTTTTGCTACTACCATTATACTACCTTTTGAGTACCTTATCGATAGATAAAGCCCTGCCCTCAAATCACCTGAGCTTGGCGTTGATCTAAAGGCTGAACTTTTGAGGTTAGCCTGGTTAACTCTGACACTCATTTAAAAGCCCCTATTCTTCTGTCTAAGCCATTTAAATCTAACTTAAGTATAAAGAGGTTAGTAAGTCTTAAAATCGCTTAGAAAGGATTTTGTAGCCTTTTAGGACTAGTAGTACAACCCACTGTTATCGTTGTCGGCCGATTTTTCTTCTTCGGGGTGTTTGGCCGCATAGTCTTTAGCTGCTTGTTGGTTCCACCAAACACCAAATAGGTTTTGCATGGTGCCGTACAGGTAGTTCTCAGCATTCTTGATATGTTTCTCATCGCTTCTTAGGGCATTAAAATAGCGTCTTAATGTCTTGGTCATCATTTTTTTTAGATCAGGGTCATCTAATAGAATCCATACGCCTAAATCTTTATGTTCTTTTTCAACAGCATATTTGGCGTTTAAGATAATGCCAATAAAGCGCCGCATCTGTTGTGGGGTCCGGCACCAAAAGCTAAGTAGTTGCACTGCTTCTGGTTCTAAGAAGACCGGTAAGCCATTATCTTCGTCAGTTAAGAACTCATCAGCATGTTTTACTAAATCCCGATTTTGGGCTTCAAGTTCAGCTGGCGAAAAATTGGCTGTGGAAAAGTCCAACTTTTGAGTATCTATATCGTATCTATTAGTATCTAAATTATTAGTATAATCTAGATTGTGTCTATTTTTTAGACTTTCGCTCGCAGCAAGGGTTTGAGGGTTATCGTCAACGGTCTTCCGCGAAGGTCTATTTTTTAGACTTTCGCTTGTAGCAAGGGTTTCAACGGTCTCCTGCGAAGGTCTATTTTTTAGACTTTCGCTTGTAGCAAGGGTTTCAGGCTCTTTTTGGCCATATTCACCGCGTAAGTAGACATCAGTTGACTGCATATCTAGTTCGGCCAGGTAAAGATGGTTGGGTTCATTTTTACCTGTTTTTGGATTAAAGTGCATAACTTTTTGATAAAGTAAACCAGCTTTTTCTAGTTCTTTCTTAACATTGGCTAATTTTCCCTTCGAACAGTTGAACAGGTCCATTAGTTCTTGATTGGTAAAAATAAAGTAGACGTGACCTTCTTCATCAACCCAGTTGTTGCGCAAAGAGTACTCGAGCCGGTCTTTCAGTACCATATAAGCCAATTTAGCGTCACTGCTTAAATGCTTATATTGCTCGCCATACATTAATACCTTAGGAAACTGGAAAAATAAGGCTCCATATACGTTATCGGCTTTATAGTAATTAAAATTTGTTGATTTTGTCATAATAAAAACTCCCTTTCTTGACTGACACACGCTGCCTCAAAAGAGAGTTGCTAAAACATCTGACTTGCATTATAATACAAACCTGATATGCTCTAACTGAATTACAAAGCGTTCATTTAGCCTTGAGGCTTTGTAATTTACCAGCATGTGTCTGTCTGTGGGTTGCCCAATCGGCAACTTTTTTAATTTCTAACAACAAAAAATGGACTAAATAGCTTCAGTTAGCTACTTAGTCCATTGACTTTAATTTGTTTTTAACTATCCTTAACTTGTCCTTTGGGACTGGTTTGCGGTATAATTAACCTACAAATTAAGAGCAATGTTCAGACGATTTAAACCGCCAAGTAAAAATCGTCTGAACCTAAGTAGCTGCCTGATAGCTACTTGCTAAACCGAAAGTCCCTGATTCCTCGTGAATTGGGGACTTTTTGGTTTAGCTTGATCTCTTTATTCGGTTGTTAAATTGGTTTTAGTTTAGCATAGTACTTCCTAACCGGCAACTTTATTTGGTCTTGTATTCCTTGCCAGCGAGGGGTTGGGACCAATATAATAATGCCTTCTTTCTAAAAACCTAAATTACAAATTAAACTCTTTTTTCAACAGCCGTTCTAAATATCTAGAAGCAGTTAGCTCTTTTCCTTTAGCACGTTTAGCCAATTCATTAGCAATATCCTGTTTTAAGGTATAGGACTTTGAAACTCTAGGTGCAGGTCTTTCATTGGTTACTGGGTTACTGTTTAGGCTGTTTCTTAGTTGATCCATTTTATCTTCAAATGCCATAATATTAATCCTTTCTATTTTTTATGTCATATCATAGTATAGCATGATGTATGATTATATATCATCATATATTATGATCATTGGCTAGTAAAAGTAGCAAAGATATTGTCAATATTCTCAAAAAATTTTCTTGATTTTGGAGTTGAATTATTTTCTTCTTCCATCTTGATCAGTGGTTCATGATTAAGAGTTGTTTTATTGAATATTTCTCTTTCGGGGACTAGTGCAATAGTTCGAGGATCTTTTTCCATTTGTTCTACAAATTCATGTGAAGATTTGGTGTTGTGTTTTATTCGATTCCCAATAAGTTTCAATCTCGCTGTGACAAAGCTTTGACGACTTTCAACATTAATCACATCTTGCTTTAATTGTTCCATTCGTAATTCCAAGTTACTTTTAGAAATAAACCCATATTCGCTTGGCTCAATCGGACTAAAAACAAGATCTGAAATTACAATCATATTTTGTGTAATCGTTGAAAAATCCGGGTGTGTATCTATTAGTACATAATCAAACTTCTTCAGTTCGTCATAATTGTCGGAGAACCACATGTACATTAACAACTCTTTATTGGCTCTTGTTTGAAGATCGTTATTGATAGTGTCCAACTGCATAGAAGCAGGGATAATGGATAAGTTTTTGTGCAACTCAATAATTTCTACTTTTTCACTATCTTTTGTAAAAATATTAGCTAGGGTGCCATGATCTTTATAAATATCATAGGTTTGGGTTAAACTGCATTGGTGGTCGCTATCAATCAGCAAAACATTATGGCCTTTACTAGACAGCCATTCACCGTAATTAAAAGTTAATGTTGTTTTGCCGACTCCTCCTTTAATAGCAGCAAAAGTAATTATTTTCATAGTACGCCTCCTTATTTACAACCCAAGCATATCATAGCATGGTGTGATATGCAATGCTTGTTTTTATTGTTTTGACATCGTTTGTATGTTATAATGGCGCTAAATAAAGAAAGGCGGGGAGAAACATGGCAACGAGTGCAACAACTATTCGTCTTGATAATGAACTTAAAGAAAAATTGACAAAAGAATTAAGTGTTACCGGTTTAAGTATTAATGCTTACTTTAACATGGCGGCAAGACAGTTAATACTCCAAAAGAAGATTCCGTTTGAAGTTCTGACTGAAACAGACGAACCGACAGAGGAAACTAGACGTGCCTTAGTGGCGGCAGAGGCTAAAGAGTTGGGGATTATTCCAGATGATGTCCCAGAATTTGATAATACACAAGATCTAAAGGATTTTTTGGATAACTAATATGTATAAACTTAAACCTGAGCCACAATTCAAAAAAGATTATCGCCAACTTAAACGGGTACACCCTGAGCTAATCAATGATTTAATGCAAGCCTTAGAACAGCTTCAAATAAATGGTATCGTTAATCAGGAATATCAACCACATGTGCTAAAAAATCGGGGCGGTAATTATAATGGACACTATGAGTTTCATTTATTAGACGGGAAAGTGGATATTCTGGTCATTTATATGCCCCATAAGACTAATCCAGTGATCCGTTTAGTTCGAATCGGTGGGCACGATGAATTGTTTCATGGCAGTTTAAATTGAATATCAAAAAAACTAGCAAATCTCCCAAGTTCAGGGATTATCTTGCTAGTTTCTATCGCTTTTTGTGATAGTGACCATGGAATAATTTCTTATGAGAACCAATATTAACAGCAACGAGTACTAAATCTTGATTGTTGACTTTATAGATAACTACAATGTCATTTGTTTCAGTTGGTTGCTGCCCTTTGGGAGTATCACGAAGATGAAATTCTCGATAGCCAGTATAGTCTCCTTCTAATTCGTGATCATGAAAATCATCGGGAAGTATGTCGCCATCGAGGAGAATGAAAATAGCGTCTCTTACTTCATCAATAATTGTTACATCAAGCTGTGCAAGATAAGCTAAGTTTCGTTCAAACGATTTTCGTGGTTTATATTGATATCTCATTGGTTACTGTTATCTTTTGGCTTAAAACTGTTCCAATAATCGTCAGTTGGTTCAACGATAGGATCATCAGGTAAGATATGCATTTCGATTAACTTATCTCTGGCAATAGCATAATCTAGTGATTCTTCTTTAGCATTAACAGCTTCAAGAAGGGTATTGAGTTGTTCTTGTGAGATAACAGCTGCTGCTCGTTGATTAGAACGTGCAATTAGTACTGTTTGGTTCTCATCATTGACTTTATCTAAGTAGTCTTTAATATGATTACGGAAATCACTTTGAGTAGTAGCAATTGGCATAATAAGGACTCCTTTCTCTTTTTATACATTATATTGTACTATATTGTGTACGTTGTTTCTACTACTAGTGTCTCATAATAGTTAGACAAAAGTTCTAACCATTGTGAGGCGCTTTTTCTATGGGGTGAATTTAGAATTGAAGTGCAACACAAAGTAAAAAAAATAAACCCATACCGGGTAGAATATGTTTAACGACCAAATCAAACAATTCGAGGTATCCGGTATGAGCTATAAACATCCTACTATAAAAGAACGTGAAATGCTTATTCTTTTACGGGCTAAAGGGTTATCTATCATAAAAGATCAAGGGAAACTATCTAAAGGAATAATTGCTGATCATAAAATGCCTTTGCAAAACAAACAAGGGAGTAAACGTTACCACCACAAGTAATGTTTGCTTCCCATTTCTTATCTAGTTATCGTTATTTTATTCGGTAAACAATTTTCAATTTGGAACGTTAAAATTGTACAAATGCGCTTAAACGCTCAAACTAAAAGTCCTATTTCGTAACTTAACTTAGGTAAAAACCGATTGAATAATACTAGCAGGCTCTTTACAAAGTTCTACTTTTCGACTTTTGGTTAACTTACACAAATCGTCTTCCAATAAATAATTTAGAAGATCATTTCCTATTCTTCCTCCAAAGTGGAAATTTCGCTCCGAGAAATCTAAGCAACAGGGTACGGTGGTTTGATTTACTTTACAAAACTTGCTGAATATATTTTTCCCTTTTTCAGTAAAAGAATAGTTAACTTTATCAGAAGTGAAGATTAGATATTTAAACTCAGCATACCTAAAAATAGTGACCCCTAGTTTTCCACCAAGATGATGTAAACAGGTTCTTGCAATTCCTAAATTACTAATGGTATTTCTACTATCCAACATGTTATTACTGGCATTACCTAATTTCGTTACATTGTAGCTCATTTTATTTTTGTAATACCATCTACCGTAAAAATGTAATGAAATAATAGTTTTATCACACTGAAGTTGACGTATTACTTCTTCTCTGCTTAAATGGCATACTTTTGACAGTTCATTAACAGTCAACCATTTATTACAGGTAAGTGCACTATTTACAACTCTCATTTGTTATCATCTCTCATAAAATCTAAAAAATTAGGAACTAACTCAAATATTTTATTTGTTATTTGATAAAGAACGAACTTTTTTTGTTTTGTAGTTCTTAGTAAATTTGCTTCTTTTAATATTTGTAAATGCCTGGATACAGTCGAGGTACCTAGTGATAAAAGCTGTGACAGTCCTTGTGTAGTACAAGGTGACTTCGAAACGGTTTTCAGGATCTGAAGTCTGGTTGGTTCACTAAGAGCCTTAAAAGTTAATAATAGTTCTTTTGGTGTATAAATTAGATCTGCTCTTTTTTGTAGTCCGTAAGTAATGACCACTCCATTTTTAAATGTATCAACGAATAGATGAGGCCAAGTAAAAAAACTTGGTATGAGCATAATCGTGTCAGTATCTTTAAGATCAATTTCTCTCTCAAAAGGCTTATTAATAACTAAAGTATCATTTTTCCAGTGCATACGGGCTACTTGTAATTCATCTATAGTACTTCGAATACCATGAATATTAATTGAGTTCGCCCGCATCTTAATTTCCTGAAATAACAGTTTTTTAATATTAGCTTTTTCCCAAACCGCAGAAAAAACATTGTCATTATACTTAACGATAAATTTAAAAAAGCGGCTAATGACAGTTTGCGGGTTACTACTAAGGTCTTTTATAAGTAATGGATTCCGGTTAATAGAAAAATCCTGCCATTCAAGACCTTTAGCTAAATTTGGAATAAACGTGTTACTTCTATCGTGATTTAAGGTGGATAACTCATTAATTAGTCCATTTACATTACTTCGCCTACTAAGAAAAGTGCGAAGCATGGATAGTTCATCCTTTAGATTACTAGCATTGTATTGAAAATTACAAAGTATAGTGGGAGGAACACCTAATTCATATACAGGACTAAAGTAGTACAAATTATCAATATCCTCTTTATCTAATTGTTCCATTGTCTTTAAGGCCCAATCTACAACTAACCCATGATGCCTAGGATTCATCAAGACATGAAGACTTCTAAGAAGTTCATTCAGTGGTGAATAAACAAACTGAAATCTTTGAGTTAGTGTCTCGTCTGTTACAGTAGAGTATTTACTAAAGTTTATCCTAATAGTCATTTTGTCCTCTTTGATTCGATATTTCTTGAATCGATTGATTGTTAATTAGATTTATATTAGCATAATTAGCATAATCTAACAAGGAGGATTAATAGAATGATTCACGACAAAAAGCACTTAAAATACACAGCAATCCCAAACGAAGAGATGTATTGGGAAAGGGTAAATCGTAGTTTGGGTTGGCTCGGTGACACCAAACAGGAACAACATAATAAACAAGAAAAATTGAAAAATGTTGTAATTGGAATAGCAGGCACTGGTGGAATAGGAGGACAACTTGCACAACGGTTAGTTCGAATGGGTGTTCGAAATCTAAAATTGGCAGACCCAGATACATTTGATATTTCAAATATGAATAGGCAAATGGGTGCTGATCTGCAACATATTGGAAAAAATAAGGCAGAAGTTGTCGCAGAAATGACTTACAGCTTGAATCATGATGTAAATATAGACTTTCATTCTTTCTGGAGAATACGCTATGAATATAAGAACTAAAGATAATTTAGTCGTTATAGTTGCTGGCATAGGAATGTTATTATCAACATTAGATACAGGGATTATCAATGTTGCATTACCATTTTTTAAATCTTACTTTGAAACTACAGCAGACATTGCTGCTATTGCAGTTACGGGTTATACTATTAGCCTTGCTGTTTTTATTCTTCCTTTTGGACTACTTAGTGATAAATTTGGTAAACTATCGTTCTCGTATATTGGGCTGATAATTTTTGGGCTTAGCTCATTACTTTGCGGACTTTCAGCTAATATTCAAATGTTAATTATGTTTCGAATTTTCCAAGGTATTGGTGCAGCTGCATTACAAGCAACATCAGCCTCTTTAATTACTACTTTAGTTTCTGCTGAAAAATCCAGTTCTGCTATCGGAGTTTTAGGAATTATGATTGGTGTCGGACCTGTACTTGGTCCTTCATTAGGTGGATTGCTACTATCATTAAATAGTTGGAGAGGAATATTCTGGTTAAACATTCCGTTCGTCCTTCTGGGGCTCATTTGTAACCACAAATTAATTACAAATATCTCTGAGAATAAATACGCTAAACACATTGATTACCCTGGAAGTCTTACTAATGGACTATTTGTGATACTGCTTATTAGTGGATTGTCATTGCTAAGCTCACATAGTATTATTGGGATAGCATTAATAATTGCTAGTTTAATAGCTGTAATTATCTTGTTTAAAGTAGAAAGAAATAAAGAAACTCCTGTTGTCAATGTAATAAATCTTATTCAGAATAAATCACTACTGGTATATCTATATGAAACGATTGCCTTTGGCTTTGCTTCAGCCATAATCTTTCTTATGCCACCTTATTTGTTTGAAACTGTCTTTAAATTAAATTCAGGATTGACGGGTATACTGGTACTAGGTGCACCTATAGGTCTAGTTTTATTTTCTAGAGTATCTAGTGCACATAATAATGGTTTGAAAGATAATTCCTTTTCTAAGGTCGGATTATCTATTATTCTTTGTTCATTACTACTCTTGAGCCTATATCAAACATCTTTACCATATATTTTAGTTACAATTTGTTTGTTTATTTATGGTGTGGGTGGTGGCTATTTCCAACCGGCGAACATATCTGTAATTATGAAAACTACTGATATCACTTCACAGGGTAGTATTGGTTCACTCCAACGAATGGTTCAAAATGTTGCTATTGCCATGGGTACAGCAACAGGTTCAGTATTTTTAAACATGTGGTCTCATGAATTAGTAACAGCTATTAAACTTGGTTGGATTACTGCAGGATGCTTAATTATAATTGCAATAGCTCTAGATTTTGCCCTAAATAAAAATAGTTTCAAATAACTCTAAGACTAACAAAAACACCTGTCACACGCGACAGGAACTGATTTGTTTTGCTGAAATGTTAATGGACTTAATCAGTTTTTTTAGTTGCTTCTTAGAAAGTAGCAACAATACAAGTACGATGATGCTGATGTATAAATCAAGTCAGTCGATTACTTATCCGAACCGGTGGGACATCTGAAAAGATGCCCTTTTTATGTTCAAATTCTGATTGATCAAAATTACTATTAGGAGGAATTAAATGAAACGCTGCTTTCCGAAAAACGATGATGCTCCACTCCTTACGAAGTATCATGACCACGAATGGGGTAAGCTGAACCTCAACGAGAATTACTTATATGAGATGATGGTTCTAGAATCCTTTCAATCGGGACTTAGTTGGCAATTAGTCTTGGATAAGCGAGAAAATTTTCGACAAGCCTTTGCAGGCTTTAATGTGGAGCGGGTTGCAAAATTTACCAGTAATCAACGTAAGCAATTACTGAAAAACCGAGGAATCATTCGTAATCAGCGAAAAATTGATGCCGCCATTAATAATGCTCGTGTAATGACTAAAATGCATCGTGAAGGGCACCAATTGTGTACAGTACTAACAACCCTAATTCCACAGCCAATCATTAACCACCCTCAACAGTTTACTGACATACCGACCCAAAATAGACTATCTCGAAACCTAGCAAAAGAGTTCAAAGAAATAGGTTTTCAATTTATGGGGCCAGTAACAACCTACTCCTTTCTTGAAGCGGTAGGCCTAATTAACGATCATATCGAAGACTGTCCTTTTAAGTACACTACTACGTAATCTGCAAAAATTACACTCTATCCTTTACCAATAGGACTCTCTTTTAAGATTTAGAGAACCAGAGAAATGTATTCCGCTGGTTTAATTTAAAAAATACACTAATGGCTATTATATGTATTGATATCATTATGATAATAGTTGATTATTTTAATAAAAATATGCAGCTTGCTCCCGGCTTTCTGACTGTATGGTTGTCTTTAATGTAAGAATCTTTGCTCGTTCTGTAAAGAGTTTAACCTAGTTAAATACGGTTGGATTTGTACGCCAGATAACGTACAATATTACTGAGGTGATGAGAATGGCAAGAATTGAAGCTCGAATTGACGGAACTATTAAAAGTAAAGCCAAAGACGTATTGGCTAATCATGGTCTAACAATTTCTGATTTTATGCGCATGACATTAACAACAGTTGCTCATGATGGTTTACCTAAATATTATTCAATCCCTAATCGGCAGTTAAAAAATTCGATTCAAGAAGTTATTGATGATCTATCTTAAAAAGAAAAGCTACCCGAAGCCCGTAACCTTAAAGAATTAGATCAATTGCTTAGCTCCGATGACGCATTGGAGTCTTCAAAAAGCGGCGCCAAGACCCCAAGTGGCGTTCAATATTTAAAAGTTCACTACCTCAAGAGCTTGATGATCAAAAGCGGAGTCCTTGGAAATATATTATTCAGTGTTTAATTGAAGATAAAACCATTCCAGATTATTTTTATCCGCATACTTTAGAAGGTGTTACAATGGAAAATCAAGAAACGACAAGAAAGAAAAATAGGTTTGATATGAAAAGGTCTTTCAGGCGGATTTCTGCTATCATAGCAACGATGGCTTTCACGACAGGTCTGGCCGCCTGCGGTTCCTCCCAGTCGACTGCCCCATCGGCGAACAAAGCCACTTCCTCCGTCACTGCCCCCCAGGGCTGGAAGAAGTTCACGTCCAAGGATCTGGGCTATTCCGTCTATTTCCCGGGCGTTCCGGAGAAGGACACCTATAAGGATCCCACCGGCGCTTATGCCCGCTATTCGACGGTCAATGACAAGGATCACATCAACTACGCTGTGTCCGTCACCAAATTCACTCGGAAGCAAGTCGAGGACTCCAAGGGGTTCAATGACGCGCAGAAACGTAAGGTCTTGACCAATGTCGCTCGTCTTCTGCAGATTGACAAGTATTCCTTCACCACCGTGGACGGGCATATGGCCATTTCCTACACCGGTCACGATAGCGAGGACTCCTCGGTGATCATGCGTCGAGAGGTCGTTTACTCGTCCACTGGCCTCTATGGCCTCGAATCCTTTGGAACTTCCAGCTCGGAATACAAGCAGTTCGTCGATACCTTCCGGCTTTCCGAAGATACGCAAAAATGAAAGGAGTACTACTGGCGATATGACTAGTCTTGGTATTATAAGGTTAGTTATGTTCAGTAATGATTACCAAAAGAAGGAGATGATTTCTTATGATTGAGAAAGAAAAAGTTTTAAGCGATGCACCAAAGGCTCTAAATTCTGATAACAATCCTTGGGAAGTTGCTGTTGAAGGAGATTCGATTATTGGTACATGGAAATGGATGGATGCCCGGTTTTTCACTGAAGGTGGAATCTCCGATGAGGACAAAGAGTTTACTTTTACAGTTACTTTGAAAGATAACGGGAAATGGAAGGAAGTTGATAGCACTTCTAGTAAGACGTCAAGTATTAGGATGCATAACGGTAAACTATCTTTCAATAAAGACATCTCCTTTTCTAAGGGAAAGACTTATCAGAAAAGTATTTCTTTTGGTATTGGACAGGACAAGAAGAGCGGTAAAGTTGGAATTGTTGAATCTAAGTTAGATACTTCAATCATTAAAAAGTCGATTCGAGATTATTTGAAACAATGTGGCTGGAAGAAAGCTGGACTATTTGGATAGGAAATTATATGGTTCACGTGATGTAATACTGTTAGCAACAGGACTAAAGTTACTATTGCATAATATCAAAAGGCCCGTTACCTCGTGGGGAAGGTAGCGGGCTTTTGGACTTGACCGAAGTAGATCTGACTTTATGTAAACAAAGAGACTATTTTACTGTTAAAATTATCTTCCTTGCCATTTATCAAAACATATTCTGCCTAGAGCGACAACTACTCCAGTCATAACCAACGGGCAAATATACTCTAGTGCTACTAAATTAGTTAAACCAGCACTAATATTTGTTTGCCAGAAAGTAATCATTCTAATTTGCCAAGCCCACGGAATTATAGGCCAAATAATATCTAGCAAGCTGGTAATACCTAACAATGAAATTACCGTTCCAAAAAAGCCTAAGATTAAAGAACCACCAATTCCCCATTTTAAAGCAATCATTTGTGTTAATTCATATTGCACCAACCCACAAAATGCAAAAGCAATACTTGTAATGACTAATTTTATGAATGAAATGTTTTGAATATGATATAAGCCAATTAATAATGCATAATAAATTAAACTAATACCGATAATTTCAATTACATACCATAGCCAATAATAATTAAGTTGCCCTTGTATCATTTTAGCTTTACTAAAAGGCTCACTCAGCCAATTTTTAAAGTTCCCCGCTTTTTCTTCACGATCAAATACTAGACAAATTACAATGCTAATCATAATTGGTGAGGCAATTGCCAATACCTCATAAAAAGTCGTCATCATAGTAGCAGATGTAACAGCTAATTTACGACTGCCATAGTACACGCCAAGTAATATTGGAAATAGAGATAATACTACTATATGTAAATAAAGCAGGAAACTATGATGTAATTTAGCATTTTCGGCCTTCCATATTTGCTTAATCATTCTTGATCACCTGCTTTTTAAAAGATGCAGCGCTAATACAGCTTAAAATAATAAATAATACAATTGAAGCCGCAATTGTCCAATAACTATTTGGAACATTTTCAGAGCTTTTTACTAATAAGCCGTTAACATGCATTTGAATTAAAGAAACAGGAAGTAAGCTAGACCAATTGAATGGGAAAATTTTCCCAATACTTGAAGAATTAACAAAGATTCCAACTAAACTGCCGATAAATGCAATTGCAATCGAAACATATAAATTAGTAATTCTACTTAACCATGAATAAAGTGGAATTTCCCATAAGGTATCAATAAAAATACCAAAGATTGCACCTAAGCAAGCCATCAAAGATATTTTTATAGTCATGAAAGAACTACCCAAGATAACTAAAATACTTAATACACACGCTGTAATAAGCGATAGAAATGAGCTATGTAAGATCCTACCTAATTCGTATTGGGATAAGTTAGCAGGTGAACTCAAAATCATCTTATATTCAGTACTATTTTCTTCATGACGATCAATTAAGCCAATCATTAAAGCCAAAAATAAATTAATCCAAATAAAGCTCCATTGATTGATAATACTTTGAATAACATATCCAGTTGAAGCAAAAAATAAAGAAGTTACAACCGCAACTAAAATAGGGAAAATCCAAGTTAATTTTCTGATAATTGTTCTTTTTGTTTTAAGTATTTCAATAGAACAGGCCTTAAACATTTAGCACACCTGCTTTCTCTAATGTGCTATTAAACAGCTTTTCTAAATCTGCTTTATGGTCATAAGGTTGTTCTAACAAAAGTTGACCGCCACCAATAATACCTATGTTGTCGGCTAGATGTTCAACTTCAGAAAGCATATGACTAGAAATAATAATTGTGATGTCTTTTTTCTTAAATTCAGCAATTAAATTTCTCAGCTGTTGAATTCCTAATGGATCAAGACCATTAGTTGGCTCATCTAAGATTAGTAGTTTGGGGCTACCGACTAATGCTAAACCAATGCCCAAGCGCTCTTTCATACCTAAAGAGAAATTCTTAGATAGTTTTTTGCCAGTATTACTTAGTCCAACCGTTTGAAGAATTTTATCAATATCTGCTTCTTGAGCATTTCTTAATTCTGTAATAACTTTCAAATTTTCTCTAGCAGTTAAGTTGCCATAAAGTGGTGCATTTTCAATTAACGAACCGATATTAGCTAAATCGCTCCTTGACCATTCATGACCATCAAAAGTAATGTTTCCACTCGTTGCCGGAATCATTCCCGTTAAAATCTTCATCATAGTGGTTTTACCTGCTCCATTTGGTCCAAGCAAGCAATAGACTTGGTTTTCTGGAACATGCATACTAATACCATTAAGCACAACTTGATCCTTGAACTTTTTAATAATATTTTTTGTCTCCAATAAGTAAGTCATAATATATACTCCTAAAATTTAGAGTTAAATTGTTTGCATTCCGATTAATAAATGATACCACTCTAACATGATTCCCATCATTTTCTCAAAATAGTTTTGCTGCTTATAAAAACGGTTTTTAATTTTGGGGGTACACGTCACTGACATATAAGTCTCATCTTTTTATATTAAACTTTTTGCGATATCTGATAAAGGTCGTCCGCTTAATCCCGGTATTTCGAGCCACATCAATGTCACTCATGCCCGCCTGATAAAGCTTAAAAGCATGTTGCAAGCGGGGATCGTCTTGGGTGTATTGGGGTTTACGGCCGTGATATTTACCTTGCCGTTTTGCTAGGGCGATTCCTTGTTGCTGACGTTCGATGATCCGCTTACGTTCGCTTTCCGCCTGATACTTATACAGTTCAATGATGAGGTTAGTCATCAGTTGACGCAAGTTAGGATCCGCAATCCCTGTCATGGACGGTAAATTTAACACATCTAAGGTGGCCCCCTTATTTTGAATGGTGTTCATAATCTTAGTTAAATCCTGGTTGCTTCTGCCTAAGCGATCTAATTCAGTGACCAGGACAATATCACCCTCACGAATATAAGCCAGCATTTTTTGCAGTTCTGGCCGATTAGTGTTAGCCCCACTTAATTTATCCGTAAATAATTTATCAACGTCTTTTAAAGCCGCTAACTGTCGATCTAAATGTTGCTCCTTGGAACTCACTCGCGCATAACCGATTTTAGCCATTTTCAATTCTCCTTTTGGACAGTTCTAATGAACACCTGTAATTCCTAGTATAGCACAGAAATAAAAAAGACCATTAGGGTACACCCTAGTGGCCGTTTTTGCTTCTATTTTTCAAGTTTAACTTTCAAGAAGCTTATTTTATTTTGCTGGTCAAATTGGTAGGTGTCAAAACTATGAAATGCAAATATTTTTCCACTACGTTTACGTCTAGCAACGGCCCACTCAGCTTGATAGTTACCATCATTGACGACTACATGGAAAAGATGCCTTAATTCATCAATAATCAATAGATCATACCTTTCGTATCGACGCATCAAGCAACTGGGACCGGTATTACAGGCTATTCGTCGGGGTTTATTATCTTGGATAAATCCCGGATCAATCGCCATCATTGACAGTTATCCTTTGCCGTTATGCCAATATGTGCGCAACTTTCATATCTGTGCGTTTGCCGGCTATGCTGACATAGGCTACAACGCTACGAAGAAACAGCATTTTTATGGTTTTAAGGTCCATATGGCAGTGACGCCATCCGGACTAATCCTCAATTATGTTGTAACTCCCGCCTCGTTGTCAGATGTTAAAGTAGCTTTAACGGTAGCGCAAGGTTGCCCTTGCCCCAATATTCTGGCTGATGTTGGCTACGTAAGTAAAGATCTCCGGGTAGAATTTGCGCGACGAGGTTATAACTTCTGGACACCATATCGATTAAATATGAAAGGGGCTAAGGAACACAATGATCCAACTTTAAAGCGGACTAGACGTCTGATCGAGACAACCTTTGCCAAGCTTACTGCAGTAGGAAGCGAACAAACTTGTACTCGGAGCTTAGCCGGTTTACGAGCGCAAATTGAATCAATCATCTTGGCCCATAATCTGGAAATTTTAGGCAACGGTAATGTTACAAACTAGCAATTCGCGTACTTAGTAGCTAGTTTAAATTCGTGAGTAATCATTCCTGGTGACCAGCTTAGACGTAAATGGTTGAGAATTTTTTGCTTTAACTTATCGCTCAGCTTAATTTTCCGACCACATCGTGATCACTTGTATTCGGCATCCGTTTGTGCTAATTCAGCCTGATAAGGTTCACATCGAGCTAATTCATAAGAAATTGTGGCAGGTGATCGTTTTAGGCGATTACTCATTTGGATATTGGACAGCCCTAGTTCACAAAAGGTTTCGATTTTAATTCGTTCGGAATAGGTTATACTAGACAAAAGATCAGCTCCTAAAAGATGGGTTTGTGGTAAATACCATTTTAAAGGAAGCCGATCTTTTTTGTCCGAACAGCGTTCGGATTAATTTTACAATCTAACATAAGCCTACCGATTTTTTTAATATTATTTTATTCATCAATTTTCGGTGCCGACCCAAGCTCTGCCTGAATCATCCAGATTTTCTTCTCAATTGTGGTTTTGAGACCAATGAAAATATCTTGGGTACTGAAGTCTTTTTCAACATCGGATACTTCAATGCCGTGTTGGTAAAGGTCTTCCAAGTAACGATAGCCATCAACTAAGTGTGCGAGGCGTTCTGGGGTTGTTTTGTCCCATTCACCAGGCCAGTCTTGAATCTTAGTGTTTTCGGCCATTTCTTTTAAGGTCGAGTAAGGACTGCCATCAAGCGCAATCAGCCGTTCAGAAATGACATCGAGTTGGCTGTCAATTTCTTCCATGAACTCATCCATCAAGGGGTGCAACTTCAAAAAGTTGGGTCCACGCATGTACCAATGCGTCTGATGGATAATCATTGACATCTGGCTCAAATCGGCAACGAGTTGATTTAATACTGCTTTGGTTTTTATATATTTCATTAGATTAATCTCCTTTCGATATGGTTATTATAACTTAGTGGTAGCTTAATGTGAAACGTTATACACTGGCAAATTAAGTTATTTATAGCCCGTAGAATTAAGTCGTTTTGAAAAGATGGAGACGTTATATGGTAGATTGTAAAATTAATCTACAATTGAATTTTATTTACCTTATGAAGATGTTCAAAATACAAATTTGGAAATAGGCATTTTGGATCTAAAGGGTATTATGTTAGTACAGTAGGATTGAATGAACAAATAATTCAAAAATATATAAGAGATCAATAAAAAATATTTATCGATAGATAACTTAATATTTAAAGAATATTCAAACCCTTTTAAGGGTAATAAGTTAAAGTGATACCAATACTACTTAAAGTAGTGGCAAAGAAATCATAGCAAATTGGCTTGAACAAAGAGAAAGCCAGCACCTTGATATGCTGGCTGTTATTAACGGCTTATAGCCGTAGAGTAAGGATAGAGAAAATAAAAGAAGGACCAATAATGTAAAAAATTCTACATTATTGGTCCTAAATATTATACAACCAAAAGATATTCTATTTTCCTAGTTACCAAAATTTGAATTTTAGGTGTATTAATTTGATGGAGTTAACCTTCTCAGAATCTCTTTTTGAAAAAGGAAGCTAGCTGAGTGAATCCCAAGAACGAAACCATGGCTAACAAAATCGTACCCAGCACCCTTTGCTTGGTATCTTTCTCGTCCCCAGTTTGAGGAAGGCATTTTTCATTAGTTGGTTGAGTTTCGGTAGAAACCTGCCGTACCGCCTTTACAGGGCTAGGTTTTGTTGGTTCAGGTGTTTTATTTAGCTCCGTCGGTTTGGTCGGCTCAGTTGGCTTATTTGGCTCTGCTGGTTTATCTGGTACCGTCTCTTTAGCAACCTCTACTACCTTGGCTAAATGCCACTCAGCACTTGGAACCTCGGGAGCCTGCGGTTTTTTACCCGGCTTCTCATGGTCAAATTCTGGTTTCGGTGCGGTTGGCGATTTAACAGTTTCCGATTTCGAAACCGTGAGCTGGTTGTATTCAACATTCGTAGTCGGCTTAACAGGTTGTACCGGTGGATTACCAGGGTCTTGCGGAACGGCAATTGATGAATTGATGTTAAACCAGTAAGAGGTGTTAAAGTCTGGCGTATTACCGCTGACATCAAATTCAATATAGTCCCCGGTTAGCTTCATCGCCCCAGCCCCGTAGTACTTGTTTACCGGCCACTTGCCGTCGTTGGCGCTTGGCATATCATCCCATCCAACGGTTTTCGATGCTGCAACCCAATTCTGGGCCCCGCCATGGGCTAAGATATACTTATTATTGGTAATGTCTGAATCAGAAGTGTAGAAGGTTTCGCCCGTCTGCTTGTTTACATATCCATACATATCATCAGCATCAAACTTTGCTCCTTCGGAAACCCTTTGGTTACTATTGACCGAGTAAACCCAGCCGTTCTCATTAAGGGTTACTGACGAACCAGGAATACCCACAAATTCATTATTACCAATGTTAACCCTTTCCAAGTGGTTCATCTGAATGGTTTCTTGCTGCCCACTATCGCTAATGTATGGAATGGTTGTGTAGTGGTTCAAGGATGCTAAGCTCAAAACGGCCTTCCCGTCTGAGGTATCAAACTTATTACCGTCGCTACCATAGAAGGCAATTGTCATCTTAACTCGTAAATGATTATTAGGGTCGGTGGAGTTGCTTCCCACCCAGATGGTTTCGGTTGGGTCGTGCATAATCTGAGCCATGACTTCATCTGTGCCGTCAGATGAGCTCTCCAGTTCATACTTATAAACGACATGATCAATCGGCTTCCCATTGTACGTCGCCCCGGTAAGGTTGTGGTAGGTGACGGTCACCGGCTGGCCCTTTTTTAAGACGATCCAAGTATTCTCGGCTTTTCCATGAGGATTGTTCTGCTGGTAAGCTGTTTTATTACCACTGGCATCCTGCATGGCATCAAGAGCTGCTTTATCAAAACGGCTAATGACGTCTTTGCTATTAAGCTGATCCGATACTTCCTTCGTCATGTAGATATCGGCCCCTTCAATCGTCATCGTCGCATCCTTTTGCTGTTCAAAAACCAGGCCTTGCGCGGCTACTACTGCCCCGGCCCCTTGCGATTCCGCGGCTTGTTTTTGATATTCCTTAAAGGCCTTATCCTCTTCATCCCACTTCTTTTTCTGATCAGCGTAGACGGCCATTTGGGCTTCATAGTTACTAAGTGCCTGCTGGTATTCAGTGATTGCCTTGTTGATCGCCTTTGTCATCGTGGCGTACTTGCTCAAAGCATCAGCACTACTATCAGCTTCGGATGAATCGTTCTGGTTAACAGTCATGTCCAGCTGCTGGGCTTCCTTAATAGCCTTCTCCAGTTCGGTTGGTAATTTAACCGTCGCGCTAGTTACCGTTTCTTCATTCCCATTACTGCTCGTAGTGGTTTGGAAAACATCGGTTAAATTACTATCGTTCTTAAAGTCAGCAAGGTTTTGAGCATTTCTTTCTTTGTAGCGCTGGTATTCCGCTTGCTCCTGATTGTACTTTGCTAACGCCTGTTCATATTCTTGCTTAGCAACCTGGTAGCTATTAACCGTATCGTTGTATTTCTTCAGTGAATTCTGGAAGGCTTGAACGGCTTGCTTATAATCACTGGTTGTCTTGTTAAGATTGTTAATTTGGTTAGCGTAGTCATTACCAGCCGCCTGAACATTGTCATACGTTTGGTCGGCGGTCTGGGTCGTCTTTACGCCGGCAGCATTAGCCTTATTAACTTCTGAATTAAGGGACGCCGCTTGATCATTGGTGGATAAATTGGTTTTGGGATCTAACGTTCCGGTCGTTGTCGTGGTCGTCGTCCCCTGGCTATCCTTCGTGGTGGTTGTTGTGGTCGTCTTATCAATTAAGTTACCGTCACTTGCCTTATTACCGGCGACCTTGACATCATCCGTAGAAGCCGAAGACGACGCACTATCCCTGCTGGTTTGAACACTGGCAGCGTTGCTAGTATTACTTTCCGAAGAGGTTGCGGCGTAGACTTGAGGCGAACTCAATACAAAAGAAAACAGGGCAACCGACGCTACTCCAATGCTAAGCTTCCTAAGCGAGTAACGCGTAACCTGTTCCCGATACTTTTCCTCTTTTAAGCGATAATTCTTTTCCCCATAATAATGTCTAGTCCTTTCTAAAAATCCGATTCTACATTGTCTAACTAACCGATTGTCTGTATTTTTCACCGCCTGGGCGGGGAAACTAGCCAGCAGTTGAATCTCGCGGTTCTCTCGTTCGTTGAGATCCAGGATTACCTTAGTTATCGCTTTACTATCCCGACCTGGTAAGCGTCGAACAATCACCAGCTATAACTTGGGTCTGATGAATAACCATTGCCAGTTGACTTAAATCAGCAACTAGTTGGTTTAAAATCGCCTTGGTCTTTTCATACTTCATAAAAAGGTCCCTCCATTCCACTCAATAGTAATTCTAAACTACACCATCATTTTAATAAAGTTCATCATCAAAGGAAAGAATGTTACTCAGTAAGAAAAAAGAACCACCAAGCTGAAATGATTTAAAACAAGTTCTGGTAACACAAGAGCAGCCCCGAAATGTTCATTATATTAATGAACTTCGAAACTGCTTCTAGGTTGTTTATTCAATGAATTAGCTTAAGCTTTAACAATTTTCCCCACTGCAATCGGTAAAGTAACATGTGTATCATAATTCATTACCGTACCTTGTACAGTGGTCGGTAATTTTAGCGTATCAGGTACACCATGGATATAAATGACTCGTTTATCTAGCTGTAAATCGTCACTACCAAAAGCATCTTTAAATGCCCTCTGCAACTCCTTCAAATCAACTAGCTTCTCATAATTATAGTGGCCGTCTGCATCAGCCACCGGATAATCATCATTTGGCACATGCATCTTAGCTGGATCAGCATTGAACGGCACCATCGTTGTACCGGAAACCGATTCTGTTTCTGGTAAATCAACGAAACCATCACCATTAGCGTCTTGTGCTACTGTAGCGATCTCCGCTGGCTTACCATCTGGGAATCCATGGAAATGTTCCCAGTGCTGGACGTTAGCCAGTGTATCGAACATGTCAATATGAGTCTTCATTTGCACATCATCAATCGTAAACGTCGCAGTACCGTGTGCTGCGGTACCAATCTTCTCAGCGTTTAATGGTAAAATTTCTGCTGTGTACTTTTTAATCATATAAATCACTCACCTTAGATTTAAATTTAACAACATAGGTAACTAATTTTTAGGTGTTGTCTTGGTAGAGAGTACAGGATATGGAACTAATTTTAATTTTCCATCTGAATACTCTTCTAAAAATACGGTCAAGTCCAAAATATTGGTGTAAATTAAATTCCGCGAATTTATCATTTCACAAGCTTAAGCTTACCGGTTTCTTCTGAGTCGGCATCTTTTTCAATCCCGTGGTAAACGGTCATGTTTAAGTACCGTGGACCAGCAGCCCATTTTTCATTCTGTTCAATCAGTAGTGCCCCCATTAGTTGCAAGACACTTAGATCATTCGGGAATATCCTGATTACACGGTCACGACGCCGGATTTCTTGATTAACCCGCTCAATTGTATTATTCGTCCGAAGACGCTTCCTTAGTTCTTCTGAGAGCTGGTAAATCACCATTAATTCGTCAAAACTATTCTCTAATTTCTTCACCACCTTAGGGAACTCGGTCTGCCAATCTTTAACCAATTGATCACGCCGTTCAACCGCTTGGTCGTACGTTGGGGCATTAAATAAATCTATGAGTCGATTAGCAACTTCTTTACGGTCCTTGAGTGCCAGAATGCTTGTACAGTCGTTACTAAAATGAAATTGATATCTCTGCCAAAGGCTACCATGAAATTGCACAGTGATTGCATCCTTTAAGCCACAATGAGCGTCTGAAACAAACATATCAACGCTGGTAAGGCCTCGCTGTTTAAGGTCACTAAAGAAGTCCATCCATGAAGCTTTTGATTCACTATCACCAATATCAAAACCGAGCACTTCTCGACGACCGCTAGGGTCGATTCCAATCGCAACGAGTAAGCTATTACTCGTCACAACATGACCATGGTGAACCTTAAATAAAGTTGCGTCGGCATACGCAAAAGCATACCCTTGCGTAAGGGGACATCGGTTAAAGTCCAGCACTTGGTCGTCCAAATTACTGCATAAAGCCGAGACCGTACTTTTAGAAAAGGTTGTCCCACATAACTTCTTAGTAATCTCAGCTACTTTACGAGTTGAAACACCTTGGATTACCATTTCCATTAATGCTAAATCAAAAGCCTGTTCACTACGCTGATAGCGTTTGAACAGTTGCGTTGAAAAATTACCATGATGGAGTTTAGGAACGTGTAGTTAAAGTGTCCCTACTCGTGTGGTAAGCTGACAAACTCGATAACCATTCCGTGAATTGGTACGTTCATCCGAACGTTCATAAGCCCTAGCTTTAATCTGCTCAGTCGCTTCGGACTTAAGAATTTCATCAAGAATCTTGGCCATAATTGATTGCATGGCCTTATCCCGATCACCTAGTAATAGTTCCTTTAGTTCGTCATCTTCTAGATTTAATTCAACCTTTGGCATAATGAAGTTCCTTTCAGATTTCACAAAGTCCTATTTAGAAATTACACCAATTATACGGATATAACCGCTTTTAATTGATACATTATTCTTTATCCAAGTAGTTCTTTAACTCGTCTACATTGTCGAAGCTAGGGGCATCATCGGGAATAATGCCGAGTTCCTTCGCTTGGGCAGTGACTAAGGCTTTCTTAGTCGTTTCGGTTGGTTCATCAGTTTCAGCCAGCACTTCAAAGGGAACCTTTTTCTGAATAATTAATTGACGAGCAGCTAAGTTGAAGTACCCATTAATGCTTAATCCCATGGATTTGAGTTCCTTATTTAACTCCTTCTTGAGCTTATCGTCAAGACGAATTGTAGTTGGTGTTCTTTTCATCTAAATCACCTCTATTTGTATGTTAGTATACCATACTCTTAAAATACAAATAAATGTAAACTACCGCGCTATCGCTTGCTAGACTCGTTAATCAGACCGGTTTATGGCTAAACCTAACCTGATTAACGAGTGAAATTGAGAGATAGTGCCTAATCCAACTTAACTTCATCGAGCACTTGTTCCCGACTAACTTGATCTAGTCCTAAATATTTGAGGGTCATGGCTTCGGAGGAGTGATTAAGTAGTGATATGACCAGACCGATATTGTAATTGCGTGTAAACCCGATAAGCCCCCGTTTTCCGCATGGTGTGGGTGCCCAAGTAGTCAATACCGAGTAAATCGCCGGTTTTGGCTATAATTTTGTAGAATTGTTTCTCAGTAATGTGCCGATTAGGGTGCTGAATGGAGGGAAAAAGCCAGTCAGAGTGGAGATTTTGTTTAACCGATTTTAGGTACAAAATATTGGGCTTACCGGTCTTTTTATCCCGAATGTACGCATTTTTAACGACCGTCTCATCATCATTGAAAATTTCAGTGCGTCTGAGCGCTAATACATCACTCACTCTGAGCAGGGTCGCCTTGCCAACTTGGAAAATCATGTAGCTGCGACGGCCAGCTTTGAAGTTATTGAGCAAAGTATCCTCGACTTCGTACAGAATATTGGAATCCTTGATGGGTAAAACTAGTTGTTTCATGTTAATTGTCCTTTGGTTGATTCATGTTATAATATAAGTGTAAAAGATAGGTGAGGATTATGCATTTGGTTCTCACCTCCCAACATTAGAAAGTGGATTCTAAGTGAGAATGTGACAACCCTTTAATTATATCATGGCAGCAGAAGTCTCTTGAGTTAAAGATGGTTTTTACTAAAGGCGCTCACGAGCGCCGAACAGGATTTGTGACAAAAAATAAATCTTGCAGGCTATTACTATGCTCAAAAATAATCAGGAAATCATTGCGGAAACGGACGAAGACTTACAATTACAAGCCGGTATGCAGCTTGATGACGCTGAGCGGCGATGTTTGTTGAATACGGGGATCCTATTTTTGGATATTCAACGAATTAAACCGTACTTGGCGGCCATTCGACAGTACTTACAAGATACCCAACCTGATGAACGGGTGTGGACACTGTTTAAGGTTCAAGATATTGCCAACCATCAACTGACTAATTACATCTTGTCAGTGACTTTTAACCCGCAAAATCAAGGTGAATAATCACATATATTAAGATGTAAGCTTTTTAATTATATATCTTAAATAACAGTATATATAGGGGAGAACAATATGATAGGCAAAAATAATAGATACTTAAAAAATTTAAAAGCAAATGACCATTTTCAGAGCTTTTCAATACGACGCCTAAGCATTGGAACCGTTTCTGTAGCAATTGCTACAGGAGTATTTTTAGGTTTTTCGACTACTAACTCCGTCGTTCAAGCAGCTGACAATCCTGGTCAGGTTAATGCCTTTCCAAATAAAACAGTCAATGATACTTCGACAAAATCACAAGAAACTATTAATTCCAATTCAGACTCTCAAAGAGTAGTCGGTGAAAGCAAGGTTAACGATACTCAGGAAAATGCTACCCAGAACGACACTTCAACTCCTACCTCGAGTTATGCAATGGTTTCAGAAAGAAATCGAAGTAAAATACAAACGGATTCTGCTACTAATAGTGGTGAAGCAAAGAATGGAGATAGTAGCTTGAAAAATAGCACTTTTGTATCTAATGATACGTTAGATACAAAAGGCACTTCAAATCCATTTGCTCAAAATACACATTCGCTTTCTAGCAATGCTGTAAGAGCTACTACTAATAAGCTAAATACTAACTCACAAATTAATTCTATTCCTGTAAGTAAAATTCAGAATAAACTTCTGTCAGTTCCTAATAAAGCTAGAACCACAGGCTTTAGCGTAACAGATCCTGATTACCCTTCAGATATGTGGGTAGATCCTAATCCTAATCATTACACATTTTTCGGGGCCGAAGAGACTAGAAGCCATAATCAAATTGTCTTATCAACTGATAGAACAGGAACTGGAATAGTTTATGTAACTGAGTTAGATGATTATGGTAACGTAATTGACAAATATACGTTAGACAAGAACTCTAGGGTTATGTCTCCTAATACCGGCGTCACCATTTATAATGATGATTATGCTGGGTTAACCTCTAATGAAGAAGGACGTAATTATGAAAACCTAGTAATGAAATATGAAGTTAATGGAGATGGCACTAGAAACTCTCATACTTTTAGTGCAATTAGCTTTTTAGTTCCAAAAGTAAATAAGCAAGTCACAGAATACGTGGACAAGAGCGGAAAGCAGATTGTCGATAAAAATGGGCAAACAATTCCTCCTGTTATTCAGTACGGGTTGGATGGACAAAAATATACCACTGCAGATAACAAAGTTATCCAGGGCTACTATGCTGAAACCCCAAGTAATGCCAAAGGCTATATGTCTACATTCGGAACCATTGGTAAAAAGTACCATAAAGATTGGCATAATGGTGTTACGGCCACATTTACTCAAACGGGTTCAGATGGAACGATGTCTGTTCAGATGTATGTAAATGGGAAGGCAGTGGGGTATCCAATAACACTTAAGCCAGGTGATCAAGATCTTGACTCAGGTGTTGGTAATGTTTATCTGAGAAGTATTTATATTCCTCAGACGATAGATATCAAATATGTCTATAAAAAACTAGGTAAGATTGTACCAACAGATCCAAGTGGTAAGCCAATTCCAGGTGCTGATACACCAACCTACAATAATGACCCTAACGATCCAAGTAAGGGTGGTAAAACAGAAGTTCCAAACATTCCTGGCTACACTCCAGAAAGACCAACAGTAACTCCTGATAATCCAGGTGAAGATACTCCTGTTATTTACACTCCAATTATCAATGACGTAGTCAAGAAAACCAGTCAAACTATTCATTACACCGGTGCTGGCAATGCAACACCTGCTGATAACGTTCAAAATGATTACACTTTCAGTGGTAAGGAAAATGAGGCTACTCATACCACTACTTGGAGCGACAATGGTTCTCATAATTACCCAACTGTTAATACCCCAACAGTTAACGGTTACTATGCTGATAAACCTTCTGCTGGTGGTCTAACTGTTACTCCTGGGGCTCCTAATGCTTCTGATACAGTTACTTATAAAAAACTAGGTAAGATTGTACCAACAGATCCAAGTGGTAAGCCAATTCCAGGTGCTGATACACCAACCTACAATAATGACCCTAACGATCCAAGTAAGGGTGGTAAAACAGAAGTTCCAAACATTCCTGGCTACACTCCAGAAAGACCAACAGTAACTCCTGATAATCCAGGTGAAGATACTCCTGTTATTTACACTCCAATTATCAATGACGTAGTCAAGAAAACCAGTCAAACTATTCATTACACCGGTGCTGGCAATGCAACACCTGCTGATAACGTTCAAAATGATTACACTTTCAGTGGTAAGGAAAATGAGGCTACTCATACCACTACTTGGAGCGACAATGGTTCTCATAATTACCCAACTGTTAATACCCCAACAGTTAACGGTTACTATGCTGATAAACCTTCTGCTGGTGGTCTAACTGTTACTCCTGGGGCTCCTAATGCTTCTGATACAGTTACTTATAAAAAACTAGGTAAGATTGTACCAACAGATCCAAGTGGTAAGCCAATTCCAGGTGCTGATACACCAACCTACAATAATGACCCTAACGATCCAAGTAAGGGTGGTAAAACAGAAGTTCCAAACATTCCTGGCTACACCCCAGAAAGACCAACAGTAACTCCTGATAATCCAGGTGAAGATACTTCTGTTATTTATCGACGTATCGAAAAAACGTCGAATCCAAATAATGACAGCAGTACGCCGATAGCTCCTGCCAAGGAATCAAAGACTATTATTAGTTCTAACGCTACAAAAGAGACTCACAAAAACGATCACCTTTCTTT